>NZ_VOYU01000036.1:0-1206 GCF_013420135.1 Acinetobacter sp. YH12023 | reverse complement strand
GATCACCGCAAACAGGTTACTCGCCTGGGGATTCCCTTTCGACCCGAGCATCCGTATGAGACTCATGCTCGATTATTATTATTATAGAAGCCCCCATGAATAAATCGCTCATCATTTTCGGCATCGTCAACATAACCTCGGACAGTTTCTCCGATGGAGGCCGGTATCTGGCGCCAGACGCAGCCATTGCGCAGGCGCGTAAGCTGATGGCCGAGGGGGCAGATGTGATCGACCTCGGTCCGGCATCCAGCAATCCCGACGCCGCGCCTGTTTCGTCCGACACAGAAATCGCGCGTATCGCGCCGGTGCTGGACGCGCTCAAGGCAGATGGCATTCCCGTCTCGCTCGACAGTTATCAACCCGCGACGCAAGCCTATGCCTTGTCGCGTGGTGTGGCCTATCTCAATGATATTCGCGGTTTTCCAGACGCTGCGTTCTATCCGCAATTGGCGAAATCATCTGCCAAACTCGTCGTTATGCATTCGGTGCAAGACGGGCAGGCAGATCGGCGCGAGGCACCCGCTGGCGACATCATGGATCACATTGCGGCGTTCTTTGACGCGCGCATCGCGGCGCTGACGGGTGCCGGTATCAAACGCAACCGCCTTGTCCTTGATCCCGGCATGGGGTTTTTTCTGGGGGCTGCTCCCGAAACCTCGCTCTCGGTGCTGGCGCGGTTCGATGAATTGCGGCTGCGCTTCGATTTGCCGGTGCTTCTGTCTGTTTCGCGCAAATCCTTTCTGCGCGCGCTCACAGGCCGTGGTCCGGGGGATGTCGGGGCCGCGACACTCGCTGCAGAGCTTGCCGCCGCCGCAGGTGGAGCTGACTTCATCCGCACACACGAGCCGCGCCCCTTGCGCGACGGGCTGGCGGTATTGGCGGCGCTGAAAGAAACCGCAAGAATTCGTTAACTGCACATTCGGGATATTTCTCTATATTCGCGGTTCAGCAGGCATGTCCCCTTTGAGGGCGACCCGACGACAGGATAATCGACCTTATGGTGCGCAAATATTTCGGCACAGACGGTATTCGTGGCAAAGCCAACGAAGGCGCGATGACGGCGGAAACCGCCTTGCGCGTCGGCATGGCGGCTGGCCGTGTCTTTCGTCGCGGTGACCACCGCCATCGTGTCGTGATCGGCAAGGATACGCGCCTGTCGGGCTATATGCTTGAACCCGCGCTCACAGCCGGTTTCACCTCGATGGG
>NZ_VOYU01000035.1:0-1274 GCF_013420135.1 Acinetobacter sp. YH12023 | reverse complement strand
TGATGTGTGCTGAATTAGCAGGAGACTTTCACTTGGGAGATTCTAGGCAGCTAACCGATAAAAGTCTTCTGCCATTTGATTTGGTGTCTTAAAATCCAAGCCTTTTTGAATTCTTCGCTGATTATAAAATAACTCTATATATTTTGTAATATCCGCTTTGGCTTCTTCCCTTGTTTTGTAGTTGCGATGATGGACTAGTTCATTTTTGAGTATGCCCCAGAAACTCTCTATCGGTGCATTATCAAAGCAGTCGCCTTTTTTGCTCATTGAACCCTGAAAATCAAATTTCTCAAGTAAGTTTCGATATTCATTACTGCAATATTGGCTGCCTCTATCTGAATGTACAATGAGATCTTTAGCAGGTTTCTGATTGCGAATAGCCATATTCAATGCATCACAAACAAGCTTGGCTGTCATGCGCTCATTTAAGCTATAGCCAACAACCTGTTTCGTGTAAAGATCTTTGACAGCTGCCAAGTACAACCAGCCCTCAGCCGTCCAAATGTAGGTAATGTCACTCGACCACGCAAGATTAGGCTTCGTCATTGAAAACTGTTGCTTGAGTAAATTGTCATAAATAGAACGGTTGTGATCACTGTTCGTGGTTCTTTTGAAACGCTTATGGCGCTTACAATACAACTGATTTGATTTTTTTATTTGGCGCACAGCATACGTACTTATTTTGATACCTTGCGCTTGTAAATGCTTGGTTAATCGAACATAGCCATAGCTTTGTTTGGTTTCTTCATGGGCTATTTTGACCAAAATTGTCTGCTGATTTCGCTGAATTGATCTTTTACTCATGCCTCGCTTTAGCCAATCATAAAAGCGAGAAACGGATACACGAAGTAATCGAGCCATTAAAATAATCGGAAATAAGTGGCTTTGCGATTTCATATAGGCGTACCTCACTGACTTTCTTTGGCAAAGTACGCTGCTGCCTTTTTTAAAAATTCACGTTCCATTTCAGCTGTTTTGAGCTGTTGTTTAAGCTTCTTATTTTCTTCGAGTAAGGCGTTTAGATCGGGCGAATACTGTTTTGTGCCTGCTAAAGTTCCAGCCTTTGCTTTGTTATTCCAGTTCGAAAGGGTTTGCATTGAAATGCCAAGTTGTCTAGCGGATTCCGATACATTACCTTGGTTCTCTTCAATGGCTTTTATGGCTTCAGCTTTAAATTCTGCGGTGTAAGTCTTCTGTTTCTTGCTCATGGTAAACTCCTAATGAGTATGTATAGTTTACCAAGTTAAACCCTCCTGTTTTTTAAGCACACATCA
>NZ_VOYU01000034.1:0-1613 GCF_013420135.1 Acinetobacter sp. YH12023 | reverse complement strand
TTCATCATGCAGTCGAATGAAAGCGATTATGACTTTCTGACCCGACTTTGGCGCAGTGAAGGCATTAACTGGCTCATCGATGAAGCACAGTTGAAATTGCCGCATTCCTCAGCCCAAATTGAAAAACAAAAACTCCGCCTGATTGATGATAATAGCCAATATCAAGCACTCAGCCGTCGTAGTATCCGCTTTCATCGCTCTAGCGCCACTGAAAAACAAGACAGCATCACCAGCTTGATCGGTGAACGTAGCATTCAACCGACTGCGGTCCATGTGCAGCGCTGGCAAGCCGATGGACTCAGCCAAGAAGAAGGCGCAGGTTCAGTTCAAAGCAAACATCAGCATAGCCAAAGCCAAGACAATGCCAGCTTAAGTTTGGAGCAAGCATGGCATATCAGCCCTGCATGGATGCAAGACTTAAAAGGTGAAGATCAAGCTACGGCTTCATCCAACAGCCAAATTGAAAAATTGAATCAAAACCTAACGCGCTATCACGAGCTACAATCGAAAAAATTCAGTGCACAATCGACTGTGCGTGATACCCAAGTGGGTTATTGGTTTGAACTGAATGAACACCCAGAAATCGATCAACACAGTGGTGCAGACAAACAATTTTTAATCACAGAAAAAAAATTCTATAACCAAAATAACTTACCTAAAGATCTCTCTGAACAGGTCAATCAACTGATTGAACAAAGTCAGTGGAACATTAAACCCATCCATGAACAGGCCGAGCGTCAGGCCAATCAGCTCACATTACAACGCCGCAATATTGCGACGGTTCCTGAATATAACCCACTCGAACACCGTCCAAGCACCCATCCGCAACGGGCTAAAGTTGTCGGGCCAAGTGGTGAAGAAATACATGTCGATGAATGGGGGCGTATCAAAGTCCGCTTTTTATTTACCCGTGGAGATGACCACAGCCATGATGGCGGTGCAGGCAGTAATGACAATGATACGGATTCTGCATGGGTCGATGTGCTTACCCCATGGGCCGGTGAAGGCTATGGTGCACGTTTCTTACCACGTATTAATGAAATCGTGGTCATTGATTTCTTTGACGGCAATATCGACCGACCATTTGTGGTGGGGCGCATACATGAAGCACAGCGCAGTCCAACCCAATTTGATAGTAAAGGCAAACTACCTGACACCAAAAAATTGGCTGGAATAAAAAGTAAGGAAGTCCAAGGTGAAGGTTTTGGACAACTGCGCTTTGATGACACGACTGGACAAATCTCGACACAATTACAAAGCACCTATGGTGCCACTCAGCTCAACCTCGGTAACCTCAGTCATCCCAAAGAAACCGCAGAAAGTGAGGGAAGAGGCGAAGGCTTTGAACTGAGAACCGACCAGTGGGGCGCAGTACGTGCAGGACAGGGACTCCTTGTCAGCACACACCCACAACAACAAGCAGCAGCAATGCACCTCGACGCACAAGCGGCGAAAGAACAAATCGAAGCCAACTTACACAGCAGTAAAGCCTTAAGTGAAGTGGCGAAAAACCAGCAAACTGACCCGCTTGAAGTCTTAGATAACCTAAAAAACTTCCTTGGACAAATCGAAAAAGGCAGTAAAGAAAAAGCTGATGCCTTTAAACAAGCCTT
>NZ_VOYU01000033.1:0-1660 GCF_013420135.1 Acinetobacter sp. YH12023 | reverse complement strand
AGTACCAGCGTACGGCCCACAGAATGATGTCACGCTGAAAATGCCGGCCTTTGAATGGGTTCATGTGCAGCTCCATCAGCAAAAGGGGATGATAAGTTTATCACCACCGACTATTTGCAACAGTGCCGATAAAAATATATCATCATGAACAATAAAACTGTCTGCTTACATAAACAGTAATACAAGGGGTGTTATGAGCCATATTCAACGGGAAACGTCTTGCTCGAGGCCGCGATTAAATTCCAACCTGGATGCTGATTTATATGGGTATAGATGGGCTCGCGATAATGTCGGGCAATCAGGTGCGACAATCTATCGATTGTATGGGAAGCCCGATGCGCCAGAGTTGTTTCTGAAACATGGCAAAGGTAGCGTTGCCAATGATGTTACAGATGAGATGGTCAGACTAAACTGGCTGACGGCATTTATGCCTCTTCCGACCATCAAGCATTTTATCCGTACTCCTGATGATGCATGGTTACTCACCACTGCGATCCCCGGGAAAACAGCATTCCAGGTATTAGAAGAATATCCTGATTCAGGTGAAAATATTGTTGATGCGCTGGCAGCGTTCCTGCGCCGGTTGCATTCGATTCCTGTTTGTAATTGTCCTTTTAACAGCGATCGCGCATTTCGTCTCGCTCAGGCGCAATCACGAATGAATAACGGTTTGGTTGATGCGAGTGATTTTGATGACGAGCGTAATGGCTGGCCTGTTGAACAAGTCTGGAAAGAAATGCATAAGCTTTTGCCATTCTCACCGGATTCAGTCGTCACTCATGGTGATTTCTCACTTGATAACCTTATTTTTGACGAGGGGAAATTAATAGGTTGTATTGATGTTGGACGAGTCGGAATCGCAGACCGATACCAGGATCTTGCCATCCTATGGAACTGCCTCGGTGAGTTTTCTCCTTCATTACAGAAACGGCTTTTTCAAAAATATGGTATTGATAATCCTGATATGAATAAATTGCAGTTTCATTTGATGCTCGATGAGTTTTTCTAATCAGAATTGGTTAATTGGTTGTAACACTGGCAGAGCATTACGCTGACTTGACGGGACGGCGCTTCCCTACCCTCATGGCCGCCTCCCAGGAATCGACCCAGGTGCTTATCGTGGACATAATCCTTTACTCATAAATTTATCTTATTCCATTATTGTACCTGTCACGCAAAACTTGCAGAAAAGCCATAAACGCAGGAGAATCCTGTCGGCGGTGAGGATAATAAATATGGTAGCCGTCAAAATATGGACACCACTCGGTCAGAACAGCAATCAGCTTGCCGCTTTTGATATATCCATCTGCAACATACTCGGGAATATAGGCAATCCCCAGCCCGTCTAATGCTGCATCGAGCTGATGAATCGTGCTGTTCGCAATATATTGCCCTTTGACTTTCAGACTGAATTTCTGAGCATCTTTCTCGAATTCCCAGGCGTACAATCCACTCGTATCAGAATAGCGGACGTTAATGCAGTTGTGGTTCAAAAGATCCTGCGGCTTCCTGGGCTTAGCATAACGCTTAAAATGGCACTGTTGCAAAGTTAGCGATGAGGCAGCCTTTTGTCTTATTCAAAGGCCTTACATTTCAAAAACTCTGCTTACCAGGCGCATTTCGCCCAGGGGATCACCATAATAAAATGCTGAGGCCTGGC
>NZ_VOYU01000032.1:0-2267 GCF_013420135.1 Acinetobacter sp. YH12023 | reverse complement strand
CTAGACAAAATGACACCAAATGAGTTTTACTATGATCAGCTACCCCAACAAAACAAGGTGGCTTAACTAGAGCGGAATATCACTTATAAATACGCTTTTAGTTGTTCAAACAAGTGGGACCACCTCTATATCTCGATAGGTATAGTAGAGTGATATCTCGATAGGTATAGTGTTTTGCAGTTTAGAGGAGATATCGCGATGCATACGCGGAAGGCAATAACGGAGGCGCTTCAAAAACTCGGAGTCCAAACCGGTGACCTCTTGATGGTGCATGCCTCACTTAAAGCGATTGGTCCGGTCGAAGGAGGAGCGGAGACGGTCGTTGCCGCGTTACGCTCCGCGGTTGGGCCGACTGGCACTGTGATGGGATACGCGTCGTGGGACCGATCACCCTACGAGGAGACTCTGAATGGCGCTCGGCTGGATGACGAAGCCCGCCGTACCTGGCTGCCGTTCGATCCCGCAACAGCCGGGACTTACCGTGGGTTCGGCCTGCTGAATCAATTTCTGGTTCAAGCCCCCGGCGCGCGGCGCAGCGCGCACCCCGATGCATCGATGGTCGCGGTTGGTCCGCTGGCTGAAACGCTGACGGAGCCTCACGAACTCGGTCACGCCTTGGGGGAAGGATCGCCCGTCGAGCGGTTCGTTCGCCTTGGCGGGAAGGCCCTGCTGTTGGGTGCGCCGCTAAACTCCGTTACCGCATTGCACTACGCCGAGGCGGTTGCCGATATCCCCAACAAACGGTGGGTGACGTATGAGATGCCGATGCTTGGAAGAGACGGTGAAGTCGCCTGGAAAACGGCATCGGATTACGATTCAAACGGCATTCTCGATTGCTTTGCTATCGAAGGAAAGCCGGATGCGGTTGAAACTATAGCAAATGCTTACGTGAAGCTCGGTCGCCATCGAGAAGGTGTCGTGGGCTTTGCTCAGTGCTACCTGTTCGACGCGCAGGACATCGTGACGTTCGGCGTCACCTATCTTGAGAAGCATTTCGGAACCACTCCGATCGTGCCTCCGCACGAGGCCGTCGAGCGCTCTTGCGAGCCTTCAGGTTAGAGGCCGTCGACAATGATAATCTGGATCAACGGACCTTTCGGCGCCGGAAAGACGACGCTCGCTAAGCGGCTGCGCGATCGGCGTTCCAAATCGCTGATCTTTGACCCCGAGGAAATCGGGTTCGTGGTGAAAGAAACGGTCCCCATGCCAGCGAGCGGAGACTATCAGGATCTCCCCTTGTGGAGGGGACTTACGATCGCGGCGGTCAGGGAGATTCGAAGGAATTACTCGCAGGACATCATCATCCCAATGACGCTCGTGCACCCGGACTATCTGACTGAGATACTCGACGGGGTAAGGCGGATCGACGATCAGCTGCTGCACATCTTTCTGACGCTCAACGAGGACCTATTGCGTCACCGGATCGCGAACCAGACCATGCATCCTGACCCGAATCGAAATGCGGAGATTCGAGAGTGGCGATTAGCGAATGTCGCCCGATGCTTGGCCGCAAGGGAACGGCTTCCATGCACAACCCGTGTTCTCGATAGTGGTGCACACACCAGCGATGAACTCGCAGCGATGGTGCTCGACGGAATCGATGGGCGCACCTGATCGCCTTCGACGCCTGCGCAAAGCGTAGCGCGAGGGTGGCGGGCTCACGACCAAACGCCCAGAGGTCGATCATCGCAGGGATGTTTGGCTTTGTGGTGCGGACGACGGGACTCGAACCCGTACTCTCACAGAGAAGCAGATTTTCGTACCACCTCGACTTTCGCCGCCGTCTGATGACGTTCGTGGTCTGGACTGTCCCTTCGCCATTGCCCGAAGGCTTTAGGCGCCGCCCGTCCAGTCTCTACACCTTCCCCCGAAGGGGCTTGGCTCGGGATTGGCTTAGGGTATTGCCCGTTAGCGTTCCCCGACTTTGAGCGGTTCTACTCCGCGGATTTCCCCGCGGGCACTCCAATTTTAAAGTCTGCTGCGTCTACCGATTTCGCCACGTCCGCCTTTTTTCGCCGTTCCTAGCGCTCGTGCGATGCACCTATGTTGCACCTAGCGCCGAATCGTTCTTCGTCATCCTGAAAAACCACGTCTCCTAAAGCCTTGCATAGCTTATCTTTTCTCCACCACGAACTTTTTTGGGCACTGTTGCAAATAGTCGGTGGTGATAAACTTATCATCCCCTTTTGCTGATGGAGCTGCACATGAACCCATTCAAAGGCCGGCATTTTCAGCGTGACATCATTCTGTGGGCCGTACGCTGGTAC